>NZ_JBHZGK010000019.1:0-30449 GCF_051900425.1 Frateuria sp. GZRR33 | reverse complement strand
CCCCCCCCGGGCGCCCCCGGGGGCGCCACCGCCATCGGCACGACCTGCGAGGCGTCGCCGTGCACCGCGAACGCGCACAGGTGCGCTCCTGCACGGGGGGTGTGCCGGCAGCAGCGGCAGCATGTGCTCGCGGCTCAACAGAGCGATCGCTTGTTGCCCGGGGCGGCCGGATCGATCCAGCACAACGCGGCAATCGCCACCTGCGCCACGGGCTGGCCGCGCACGTCCGCCGTGTAGTCCGCCGCCTCCACCGGACCTCCCGGCTCGTGGCGGCTGCCGCAGGCAACCGATGGCAAATCGACCAAGCCTGTGCCGATCGGCAGCCGCCTTATCCCGCGAAATCAGACGCGGCTACCGGTTCCTCGCGCGCGGCAGCCCGCCTTTTTCACAGGCTGCCCTGAGATCGCCCATCGGAGGGCGGCGAGCCTGCCACGTGCGCCGATGAGCCGCTCACCGACGCGGACAGATTCAAGGCCGAGGGCATCGGCTAGATCGACGCCCTACCCCCGCCCTGTAGCGCCGTGCCAGGGGCGCTGGCGAAGCAGCGCGGTTCGAGCGCACGCGTCGTGCGATCAGCGGCGCACCTTGCGGGTGCGTTCGCTCGGCTGAAACGCGTCGCCCGCCTTGCGCCGGTCAGAAAATGCTGAGCACCCCGAGCACGCCGAGCAGTGCCAGCACGAACAGGATGACGAAGATCACGAACAGGATTTTCGCGATGGTGCCGGCGATGCCGGACAGCGTCCCAAAGCCCAGCCAGCCGGCGATGAGCGAAACGATGGCAAGAATGATGGCCCAGGTAAGCACAGGCTTCTCTCCTTGGGGGCTAGGGCGCAGGACAGCGATCACTGCGCGTGAAAGGAAACAGCGGAGGCACCGGGCCCAACCTACGGGCGCTACCGTGAACACGTTGCGCAGGAAATCGCAAAGGCAGGCGCGCTGGCGCGCACCGGCATGACTCACCGGGGCACTCGGCGCCGGCACGCAGGGCACGTCGTGCTCCATGGGCTTCCCGTGCCAGCCACCTGCGCCAACGAGCCTGACCAACGGGCACAACCGATGGCGTGGCCAAGCCGGCGCGTGGCGTCTTCGCATCGGCATCCCCGGAGCGGGCTATGCTCACGGGCACGGTCACGAGTGGAGACGACCCATGCGGATCCTCATCACCGGCGCAACCGGCCTGGTTGGCCAGGGCGTGCTGCGCGAGTGCCTGCGTGCCCCGGACGTGGCGCAGGTGGTCGCATTGGGGCGACACGCCACCGGCATCCAGGACTCGCGGCTGCAGGACCTGCTCTGTCCGGATTTCGCCAAGGTCGAAACGCTGGGCGACCGGCTGGCCGGTTTCGACGCCTGCCTCTACTGCGCCGGCGCACCGCTGGTGGGAATCACCGCGGAGGCTTATCGCCACGTCACGCTCACGCTGACACTGAAGGTGGCCGAGGCCTTCGCCCGGCACAATCCGGAGGGCCGCTTCCTCTACATCTCCGGCGCCTATTCGGACCCGGGCAGCCGGATGATGGTGGCAAGGGCCAAGGGCGAGACCGAGCGCGCCCTGGCCGCCCTGCCGGTCACCACGGTGATGCTGCGGCCCGGCGGCATCCGCCCGGTGGAGGGCATCCGTTCCTCGCACAAGCCGCTGGACCTTCTCTACCGGCTCGGCTCGCCCGCCCTGGCCCTGGCCGTGCGCCTGCTGCCCGGCCAGATGACCACGACCGCCCGCGTGGGCCGGGCGATGCTGGCCCTGGCCCGCGATCCGTCGCCGCCAGCGGTGGTGGAGAACGATGCGATCAATCGCCTCGGGCGCGAGCCTTCGCCCGAGGGAACGGCACCCAGGCCCGTTCCCTGACGGGCAGCCCGGGCCTGGTCACCAGATGCGCACGCGATCCTGCGGCGCACGCCACATCGGCTGGCCCGGCTTCACGTCGAACGCCTCGTAGAACGCGGGGATGTTCGACATCGGCCCGAGCACGCGCCACTTGGCCGGGGCATGCACGTCCGACAGCAGGCGCTGGCGCAGCCGCTGCTCGCGCTGCTGGCTCATCCAGCCCAGCGCGTAGCCGAGGAAGTAGCGCTGCGTCGGCGTCAGCCCGCCGATCTTCCTGCCTTCCTTGAACTGCGCGGTCTTCTCGAACGCCTCCAGGCCCAGCAGCACGCCGCCGTAATCGGCGATGTTCTCGCCCAGGCTGGCCTTGCCGTTGATGTGCAGGCCCGGCAGTGGCTCGTAGGCATTGAACTGGTCGACCATCTTCTGCGCCGCGGCGTTGAAGCGCTCCGCGTCCTGCGCCGTCCACCAGCCCGACAGGTTGCCCTGCGCGTCGTACTGGCGGCCCTGGTCGTCGAAGCCGTGGGTGATCTCGTGGCCGATCGTGCTGGCGGCGACGTAGCCGTAGGCGACCGCGTCGTCGACCTGGTCATCGGGCACGCCCGGCACCATGAAGATCGCCGCAGGCAGCACGATCTCGTTGTTGGACGGGTTGTAGTACGCGTTGTACGTCTGCGGGGTCATGTCCCATTCGGTGCGGTCGACCGGCTTGCCGAACTTGGACAGGTTGTCCTGGAACTGCCAGCGGCGGGCCGCCATGACGTTCGCCGCATAGGACTCGCGCCCCACCACCAGCGCCGAATAGTCCTTCCACTTGTCGGGGTAGCCGACTTTGGGCGTGACCGCGGCGAGCTTGGCCAGTGCCCTGGCCCTGGTCTGGGGGCTCATCCAGTCGAGGCGCTCGATGCGGTCGTGGAAGGTGCCGCGGATCGCCTCGACCATCGCCTCGTAGCGCTGCTTGGATGCGGCCGGGAAGTACTGCTTGACGAAGATGCGCCCGAGCACCATGCCCATGGCGTCGTTCTCCTCGTCCAGCGCGCGTTTCCAGCGTGGGCGCTGCTCCTGCTGGCCGGACATCGCGCGGCCGTGGAAGTCGAAGTACTCCTCGTCCAGCGCACTGGACAGGAACGGTGCGTAGCCGTCCACGAGGTGATAGCGCAGGTAGTCCTTGAGCACCGGCAGCGGCGTCTCGCGCAGCAGCCGGTCCTCGGCGGCAAAGAACTCCGGCTGGCCGACGATCACGTAGGACGGGTGGATGCCCCATCCCGCCAGCCTTGCGTTCCAGTCGATCGACGGCGTGTATTTCGCGGTGAAGTCCGCCGGTGCCATCTTGTTGTAGTTCTTCTCCGGATCGCGCAGGTCCTCGAGCTTGCGCGAGGCCTTCGCCAACGCGGTCTCGAAGGCCATCACCTGCGTGGCTGCCGCCCTCGCCGCGGCCGGGTCGCGACCGAGCAGCTCGAAAGTGCGCGCCATGTGCTCGACGTACGCGGCGCGGATCTTCGCCACGCCCTTTTCCGGATTGAAGTAGAAGTCGCGCTCGGGCAAACCCAGGCCGCCCTGATGGATCTGCACCGCCATCGTGGCGCTGTCCTTGTCGTCCTGCGCGACGCCGATGCGGAACAGCGCGCGACCGCCGATCGGCGTGAGCGAGAACACGGTATCGAGCACGCCGGCGGGCGAGGCGATCGCGTCGATGCGCGCCAGTTCGGCATGCAGCGGCTGCAGCCCGAGCCGGTCGGCCTTCGCCACGTCCATGGCGGTGGCCCAGAAATCGCCGATCTTCTGCTGATCGCTGCCGGGGGCGGCCTTCTGCTTCGCCGCGGACTCGCTGATGCCGCGCAACCGCGCATACAACTCGTCGTCCACCTCGTTGCCGATGCCCCACGCCGCCTCGGAGGCCGGGATCGGATGGGCCTTCAGCCAGGCACCATTGGCGTACTGGAAGAAGTCCACGCCCGGGTCGACCGATGTGTCGATGTGCGAGGCGAGGAAGTCCCTGGTCGGTGCAGCGTCCGCGGCCAGCGCGCCAGCCGAGGCGAAGGCCAGCGCCGCCGACAGCAACGTCGTGCGGAAAGATTTTGCCGTGCGGATCATTGGAGCTTTCCGGGAAAGAGGTCGCGCGACTTTGCACGCAGCCGGGCTCATTTGGAAGCCTCGAAGATCACGGCCTCCGCCGTCGCACCGCGGATCAGCGCGGGAACAGCGCCGGTCCGGCCTCGCGCATGAATATGCCGACGGTCACCGGGCCGACGCCCTTGAACTGGCGCAACCGGTGCTCGAAGTCCTCCCGGTTGCCGGCGGCTTCGAAGAGGCCGAGCACGCGGCCCTGGTAGTGCTCCATCAGCATCCGGCACATCAACGACAGGCGTTCGGCGGTCGAATGGTCGTAGCGCGCATAGCCGCCTTCGCCGAGCATCCTGACCAGCTGGCCATGGGTACAACGGCAAAGCTTGCCCGGCGTATCCAGCCCATGGGCTTCCACCAGCACGCGCCACGTGGCGGCGGCCACGTTCTGACCAATCCGCTTGCCGAACAGGAAGCTCGCCAGCAGCCATTTGAACAGGCTCGCCTCGTCCTCCGCCCGCACGCGGATGCCCAGGTCGGCGGCGCTCAGGTAAGCGTTCATGGCGCCTCTTCGGACGAAACGGGACCGGGCCGGTCCATTGACGGTATGGGAGCCGATCCCGCATCCGGTCCGCGTCAAAGGCCCGCGGACCTGGCACCCAGGGCCGGCAAGGCCGGCCCTGGCGCGCCGCTCCAGTCGAAATCGTGCAGTCGTTTGTCCAGCGCATCGCGCACTTCGGAGCCCTTCCCGTTCTCCAGGAACCCGATCAACGGTCGCCGTTGCGCCGCAGAAGCGGCCGCCCAACCGGGGCACGTTTTCCCCGTGACAGCAGCAATTGCCACCACACCGGCCAGCGTCGCGCTAAACTATTGGTTTTGCCCGAAAAGCATGCCGCAAGCTGCACTCCGCCCAACCGTCCGCGGGCCCACGTTCATCCGCCTGCTGGCGCGACTGGCCGGGGTCGACGTGGCCGCGCCCGGCCAGTCGCTCCCCGACCGGCTCGGCCAGTGGCTGGACTGGAACCACGCGCTGTCGCTCGCTGCGGCGCTGGATGGCAAACCGGCCGTGGCGGAGACCGCCACGCCGGTCCCGGGCGACCTGCACGCCGAGTGCGCGCGGGCACGCGAGGTGCTGGCGTCGGCGATCGCGGACGAGCCCTTGCTCGCTCCCGGTGCGCCGGCCGATCCCGGCCTGGACTACGCCGCCTTCCGCCAGCTTTGCCTCGCCCGCCAGCGCGCCCTCCAGGCCACCACCGGCCGCCTGCGCGGCAAGTTGCGCGACGCGCTCATGCAAGCCTCGCCCGGGCTGGCCCGGCTGGCCGAGGTGGACGCGGTGATGGAGGCGGCGCTCACACCGCGCGAGCACGCCCTGCTGGCCAGGCTGCCCGAGCTGCTCGGCCAGCGCTTCGAACGCCTGCGCGCCGTCGGGAATGCCTCCTCCACCTGGCTCGACGGCTTCCGCCGCGACATGCAAAGCGTGTTGCTGGCGGAGCTGGATCTTCGTTTCCAACCGGTCGACGCGCTGCTTGCCGCGCTTCGCACCCCCTGATGCGGTTCTCCATGTCCAAACGTCTGCTTCTTCTGTCCGTGTTCGCGCTGGGCCTCGTCGCCATCGGCTGGATCGTCATCGGCTACCTCGGCAGCAACCCGCTCGGCATGGCCGTCGCGCTGCTGATCGGCGCCTGCTACCTCGCGGGCGCGTTCGAATTGCTCCGCTACCGGCAGGCCACCTTCACGCTGCAGCAGGCGGTCGATGAGCTGGTCGAACCGCCCGCCGATTTCGGCCGCTGGCTGGAGCGCCTGCACCCTGCCCTGCGCCATCCGGTGCGCCTGCGCGTCGAAGGCGAGCGCGCCGCCCTGCCCGCGCCGGCGATGACGCCCTACCTGGTCGGCTTGCTGGTGCTGCTGGGCATGCTCGGGACCCTGCTCGGCATGATGGCCACGCTTCGCGGCACCGGCACGGCGCTCGGCAGCGCCAGCGACCTGCAGGCGATCCGCGGCTCGCTCGCGGCGCCGGTCAACGGCCTGGCCTTCGCCTTCGGCACCTCGATCGCCGGCGTCGCCAGCTCGGCGATGCTCGGCCTGCTCTCCGCGCTGGTGCGCCGCGAGCGGCTGCAGGCGGTGCAGGCGCTGGACGGGAAGATCGCCACCACGCTGCGCGTGCACTCGCAGGCGCACCAGCGCGAGGAAGCCTTCCGCCTGTTGCAGCAGCAGGCTGTCGCGATGCCCGCGCTGGTCGACCGCCTGCAGGCGATGGCCGCCACGCTGGAACAGCAAACCGCGGATGCCCACGCGCGCCAGCACGCCGACCGGGAAGCCTTCCACCGCCATACCGAGGAGGCGTACACGCGCCTGGCCCGCTCGGTCGAACAAGCGCTGCAGGCAAGCGTGAGCGACAGCGCACGCACCGCCGGCAGCGTGCTGCAGCCGGTGGTCGAATCCACCCTGGCCAGCCTCGCCCGCGAGAGCGCCGCCATCCAGGCGAGCGTGGGCGAGGCCGTGCAGCGCCAGCTCGACGGCCTGGCGAGCGGGTTCGACACCACCGCGCGCACCGTCACCGGCATCTGGAACGACGCGCTGGCCGAGCACCGGCAGGCCAATGAAGCCCACGCGCAGGCGCTCGGCGATGCCCTCACCCGCTTCGCCGACACCTTCGAACAGCGCTCCTCGGCCCTGCTCGATGGCGTCGCCACGCGCCTGGACGCGAGCGCCGGCCGCGCGGCCGACGCCTGGCAGAGCGCGCTGTCGAAACAGGACGCGGTCCACGCCGAACTGGCCGACCGCAACCGGCAGGCCCTGGCCGCCGCCAGCGAAACCTTCGAATCGCACGCGGCCGCGCTGGTGCAGGCGGTCAACCGCTCGCACGCGCAACTGCAGTCGGCACTGGAGGCGCGCGACGAGGTACGCCTGTCCGCCTGGGCGCAGAAGCTCGACGGCCTCGCCACCGAACTGGGCGCGCAGTGGAACGCGGCCGGCGACGCCACGGCCAGCCGCCAGCAGGCCATCTGCGACACGCTGGAACACACGGCCGCCGCTGTCGCCGCCCGAACCGAAGCCGCCGCCAGCCAGACCCTCGCCGAGATCGCCCGCCTGGTCGAAGCCGCGTCCGAAGCGCCACGGGTGGCCGCCGAAGTGGTCGGCGAGCTGCGCCAGAAGCTTTCCGACAGCATGGTCCGCGACACCGCCATGCTGGAGGAACGCAGCCGCCTGCTGGCCACGCTCGAAACCCTGCTCGACGCCGTCAACCACGCCTCCACCGAGCAGCGCAGCGCGGTCGACGCGCTGGTCAGCACCTCGGCCGAACTGCTCGACCGCGTCGGCAACCGCTTTGCCGCGCAGATCGAAGCCGAAACCGGCAAGCTCGACACGGCGGCCGCGCAGGTCACCGCCAGCGCCGTCGAAGTCGCGAGCCTGGGCGAAGCCTTCGGCGCCGGCGTGGCACAGTTCGGCCAGGCCAACGACGTGCTGATGGAACGCCTGCAGCAGATCGCCGGCGCGCTCGATGCCTCGCTCGCGCGCAGCGACGAGCAGTTGGCCTACTACGTGGCGCAGGCCAGGGAAGTCGTCGAACTGAGCGTGCTCTCTCAGCAGCAGATCATCGCGGACATGCAGCAGTTGGCCGGTCGCCGCGCGACGACCAGGGCGGCCAAGGCATGAATTTCCACCCGCTCTTCGAGGGCGCAGTTCCTTGCAGGAGTGCAACGTCTGCGCGCTGGTGCACACCATGAGCAACGACGTCGAGTTCGAAGGGGAATCCACGGCCCCCATCTGGGCCTTCGGCGACCTGATGTCGGTGCTGCTGGGCGCGTTCGTGCTGATCCTGGTCGGCGTCATCGGCGTACAGCTGCAGCTTTCGCACAAGCTGGAGGTGGCCGAGAAACAGCGCCTGGCCGAGCAGCAACGCCGCACTACGCTGGAGCAGGCGCTTGCCACGCCGCTGGCGCAGGGCCGCGTGACCCTGGTGAACGGCCGCATCGGCATCCGCGGCAACCTGCTGTTCGCGCTCAACTCCGACCAGTTGCAGCCCGAGGGTCGCGAGCTCATCCGGAGCCTTGCCGCGCCGCTGGCGCAGTATCTGCAGTCGCGCGACGAACTGCTGATGGTCAGCGGCTTCACCGACGACCAGCCCGTGCACGGCGACAACCGCCAGTTCGCCGACAACTGGGAGCTCTCCGCCCAGCGCGCACTCACCGTCACCCGCGCGCTGATCGCCGCAGGCGTCCCCGCCGACGCGGTGTTCGCCGCCGCCTTCGGCGCGCAGCAGCCGGTCAGCGCCAACGCGGACGAGGCCGGGCGCGCGAGAAACCGCCGCGTGGAAATCGCCCCGATTCCGCGCTCCTCGGCCGCCAACGCCCCGCCCACGGACCATGCGCCCTGACGCCGCCCCGACCATCCGTGCGCAGCTGATCACGGCCATGGAACAGCGCGCCGCCCGCCTCGACGGCGAAGCACGGCGCGTGTTGGAGGAACGGCTGGCCGACCTGCGCGCACAGGATGCCGACGAGCCGGCGGGTGCATGCGCCAACGCAAGCCCGGCGCGCCCGCTGCGCGAGCTCCTCGACCTTCTCGCCGGTGAGGACACCGCGGCGCGGAACGCCTACCCGGAAGTTCCGGCGCTTGCCGGGTTCCGCGCGCTCTGGTCGACCCTTCGCGCCGATAGCCAGCTCCGGCAGACCGTCGCCCACACACCCGCCGACGCCGGTCCGCTCAACTCCACCGCGCTGGCCAGCCGCGCCATCGCGCTGATGCGCGACCTGTCGCCGGCCTACCTGCGCTCGTTTCTTGCCTATGTGGACGACCTCGCGTGGCTGGAGCAGATCGGCAGCGAAAGCCCCGCAAGCGCATCTGGCGCAGCGAAGCGCACCCGCCGCAAGCCCCGGACGTGAATGACCGGGCGGGACCCCGTCACCGTTCGCCGGCGAGCGCACCAAGGCCCGATCGCCTGCCCGCCTGACGCGGATCAAGGCGACCACCGCGCCGCCCGGGAAACATCAGGCGCAGCAAAAGCGAAGCGCGAAGCGAGGCCTGCACGATGGAATTCCATATCGCACTTACCGATGCCAGCCCCCGCGCCGAGGTCGTCCAGGACGCCCTGTTCGACATCGACCCGAGTGCGCTGGTCGACCTGGACATGAGCGGGCTGGTCATGCGGATCTCGTCCTGGGTGCCGGTGCGCGACCTGGTCGAGGTGCTGCAGCGCACCGGCTGGGCCGTGAAGCAGGAGCAGGTGGTACAGCTGCCCAGCATCTGCTGCGGCGGCTGTTCGGGCTGACGGCGGGCAGAATCCCGGTCTGCGAAGGCGTTGCACGAGCGCACCTGTGCGCGACCGCCATGTCGAGCCACGCGGCACCGTTGAACATGGCGGTCGCGCACAGGTGCGCTCCTACAGGTGGGCCCCGCGCTTCAACTCTTCGCGCGCGGACAGGGGCACCGGGGCGAGCCGCTCGGCCACGGCCACGCAGGCGTCTGCAAGCCGGGCACCGGCTCGCTTGAGATTTGCCTCGGATACCCCGGCATAGCTGAGTACGAGCGTGACGTGGCCGGGCGGCGTGTCGTGGAAGCGTTCGGCGGAGCGGATGCGCACGTCGGAACCTACTGGGCCACGGCGCATCCACCCTGCTGGACAAGTGCCAGGACTGGCCGTGGCAGCCCGCGCTCGATCGTGTGCTGGAGACGCATACGCGGGTGCATGCGCTGATGGTGCAGAACGAGTTCGACCCGTCCACGCCCTACTCCGAAGCACTCAAGGACCGCCGCCAGGACGGCCATGCGGCGCGCATGGTGCTGGTCGACAACGCCGCCACCCACGCTGCCATGTTCGACGACAACGCGTGCACCACCGACGCGGAATTCGGCTACCTCAACGCCGGCGTCATGCCTGCCAGGGACGTCATCTGCCAGGCCAGGCCGATGCACTCCTTCGCCATGCAGGACACCGTGACCTACGAATACGGCCATCCCACGGCGGGCTGGTGGCTGCCGCCACCGCCGAACGTCCACCAGGCGAGCTGGCGGCTGGTGCCCTGAGTCGCCGGGGACGTTGCAAAGGTGGAGGCCGCGATGGCCTCCGCCTGTTTTGCTGATCCGCCGAACCGGCCAGCCGTCCCTTTCAATCGCGGACTACTTCATCGATGCGACGTGCTCGACCAGTTGATCGAGCGCGATATCGGTGCCCTCTTTCCAGCCGGATTCCTTGTTGGCGACAACGTCGGCCTCGTTCCGGTGCAGCGCGGTGAAGACGTAACGCGTCCCGGTTCCGTGCGGCTCCAGCGTCATGATGGCGGTGATCGGGACGTCATCGAAGACCGCCGGGCGATAGCCGGGGAACAACATCGACGTCCAGACCAGCCGCTCCATCGGCACGGCTTCCAGGACGCAGCCGAGGTTGGGAACCTCCTGGCCGTCGCCGACCGCGATGTCGATGCTGAAAACACCGCCCGGCCGGACGTCCATCTCACAGCGCGCCACGCGTCCCCAAGCCTTGGGCATGTACCACTCCTTGAGATGCTCCGGCTTGGTCAAGGCCTCCCAGACCAGTCGCGGCGGGGCATCGACGAACCGTTCGAAGACGATGTCGAGCTTGGGATCGAACGCGGGTTGCTTGCTCATGCCTGCGATTCCTTTTCCTTGAGTTGTCTGACGTACGCGTCGAACCGGTCGAGCCGGGATTCCCACAACTGGCGCCGCTCGGCGAGCCAGTCCTCCGCCACCTTGAACCGTTCCGGCGCGATCTCGTAGGTGCGCACCCTTCCCTGCTTCGTGGACTTCACCAGGCGACTGTGTTCGAGCACCGCCAGGTGCTGCACGAACGAGGGGAGCTTCATGTCGAACGGCGCCGCCAGCTCGCTGACCGTGGCCGGCCCGCTGAACAGCTGTTCCAGGACCTGTCGCCGGGTGGTGTTGGACAGGGCATAGAAGACGTCGTCGACGACGGCGGAGGGGTTCATCTGGCTGACGGTCGCTCGCGTGGCGGATCGGTTCCGACGGGCGCAGTCTGGCAGCGCGATTTAGTTAGGTCAATACCTAAGTTTTAGTTCGATGCCGACGCCCTCCCGGTCGTCACCAGATACACCGTCCATCCCTGGGTCGGCCTGCAACACACGGCACCCGTGACACGCCGGGCTCTTCCGCGCTTTGGCGTGACGCGGTTCACGTTTCGCGCAGGGCCCTTCGGGCGCATCCGGGGGTGTTGTGCCAACCCGGTCATAAATCTGCCGTTCAGGTCCTCCTGTCGAGCTTGCTCAGCGATGTGAAGGCTGTGCATTTTTGTCGTGAGCTTCGCGTGACGAAGTTTTCCCGACAACACGATCTGAGACCTGCCTTAAATGAACGTTTTCCTGAAAAACCAGAAGCTTGCGACCGTTTCTCGTGCGTCCGTCTCCACGAAGCGTTTTGTGAAGAAGCCGTTGATGCTGGCGTTCGCCGCGCTGGCCCTTTCCGCCGTCGCCGCCCCCGCGTCCGCCGCCAACTGGTGGAATCCCAAGCCGCACACGGTCATCGGCGCCGCCTATGTGGACGTGCACAAGTTCGGCGCCCTGGGCAACGGCGTGCACAACGACACCGCCGCCATCCAGGCCGCGGTCGACTCGCTGCCCGCCACCGGCGGCACCGTCTTCATCCCGGCCGGCCACTACATGGTCAACGCCACCAAGTCGATCAAGCTGCGCTCGCACACCCGCCTGAAGCTGGACCCGGCCGCGACCCTGGAAGTGATCCCGACCAGCGCCGGCCGCTACATGCTGATCCAGGTCTACAACGCGACCGACGTGCGCGTGGTCGGCGGCAACCTCATCGGCGACCGCGCCAGGCACAAGGGCACCACGGGCGAGTGGGGTTACGGCATCAACGTCACCGCCTCGAACAATGTCGTGCTGAAGAACGTCAAGATCTCCAACTTCTGGGGTGACGGCATCTGGATCGGCGCCAAGGACGTCAAGCGCGTGCACGTGCGTTCGGACTACGTCACCGTCAACGGCGTCGTGTCGAGCAACAACCGCCGCCAGGGCCTGTCGATCGGCCCCGCCCAGCACGTCTACATCGTCAACAGCACCTTCCAGAACACCAACGGTACGGCGCCGGAGGCGGGCATCGACATCGAGCCGATGAGCGAAGGCAACACCAACACTATCCGCCTCGAGAACAACACCTTTGCCGGCAACAACGGCAACGGCATCGAGATGCACGCCCACATCTCCGACATCGCCATCGTCGGCAACACGATGAAGGGCAACCGCGGCTTCGGCGTGCTGGGCGTGTCCGCCCCGTTTGTCACCGTCACGGGCAACACCATGACCGGGAACGGCCTGGCGGGCGTGCGCCCGAGCGGCAAGTCGCACGACTGGTCGATCACCGGCAACACGCTCAAGTACAACAGCACCCGCTACATGTCGGCGACCAGGGACGGCGGCTCGCTGAGCCGCGACCTGCAGTTCGGCGCGAACGTGTACAGCATCAAGGTGTCGAACAACATCTTCTCGAACGCCAAGTACAACACCTACACCCGCTAAGCAGCGTCAGTGTGGGCCGGGGGCAGCCATTCGGCTGCCCCCTTTTTTTTGGCGCTCGAAACGGGCGACCGTGCGCGGATCAACCGTGCCGGAAGGGCCGAACGAGGTCGTCGAACGCGGGCAGCTGTATGCCCTCCCTCAAACCCTCTTCGTACTCCTCGCGCAGGGAGTCGAGGATGCCGTCGTACTGCTCGAGCATCTCCTGGATCTGCATGCGGTCCTCGACCGCTTCGTCCGTGGGCTCGCCTTCGTGCGCCCCGCTCGCGCGCAACTCGAGGGTGAGGTCACGGATCTTGGCCGCCAGCAGCGGGATGACCACTGCCAGATCGCGTTCACTGATAGCTCGCATGGGCGTTGCCTTGTAGATGGATCAGGAATGGCGGAAGGACTGCTTGCCCGCCTCGACCGCCTTGGCCAGGGCCAGGCGTGCCAGCGTGTCCAGGGCGCCTTCGTATGCATCCAGGCGCATCAGGTTACGACAGCAGATCGAGTGATGGCCGGGGTCGTTGCGCGTGGGCGTCGGCTTGACATCCAGCGAATCGGGCACGGACGTGCCCTCGGGCACCAGGAAGTAGAACCACCCGCTGTATCCGAAGCCGCCGGGCGCGGTGCTGACCGAAACGCCTTCCTTCCAGCTCACTTCGGCCCGGTTCTGTGCGTTCCGGTCCTCGACGCCACGCACCCAGGTCACGCCGGCGCCGTCCTTGAACGTGGTGACGTCAGGCGCGCGGACCGACCCGTCCTTGCGCGTAAAACCCACGTAGTCGGGGAGCAGGCTGCCCTTGCCCTCCTCCGAGCGGAAGGCTTTTTCCTTGCTGGTCACGGTCTTGCCCCAGCGGGAGGACTTGCAGGAACGGTAAAGATCGACGGGAACATCTGCCATGAAGCATCCTCGGGTCGATGGAAGCCGCCTCCAGAGCGGCGATTTGTCCGGGTGCGCACGAGGTATGTTCCTGGCCCCTGCGATCGCCCGTGCATGCAGGGACAGCCAGAGGCCGCCTCCCCTGTGAAGTGCGTAAGGAGCACTCACTTCCGGTCATCCTCGCGTTGGCCACCCGGCACGGTCCACGTGAATCGGCCGCCGCGGAACGTGCGGTGAGCCCCGCCCTCGATGGCACGAGAAGGCCGAGGCTGCCTTCATCGCGGTTCGGCGCACAGGTCACATGGCCCCGACCGCGTGTCCTGCAATCTCGGGAACACCCGATCCATGAGGACGAGCCCGATGGACCTGCGAGCGAACAATGAACCGGCCCGGCTCATGGTCGGCGCGCTGGTGAGCGGCACCGTGGCGAGCCTCGTCTCGGCCGCCGCCCTGGCCGTGCTGGCCCGGGCCGAAGGCAAGGGCGCCGTGCAGCCCGTCAATGCGACGAGCCACTGGCTGCACGGGAAGGAAGCCGCGCGGTATCGCGGCGCCGATGCAGGACACACCCTGGTCGGGTTCGCCACGCATTTTGCGTCCGCGGTGTTCTGGGCGCTGCCCTTCGAGTTCTGGCGATCCAGACGCCGGCCCTCGACCGCCGGCGCGCTCCTGGCTGGCGCCTGCGTGACCTCCGCGGTCGCCGCTGCCATCGATTACGGTGTCACGCCGAAACGGCTCACCCCGGGTTGGGAGCTGGTGCTCAGCAAGCACTCGATGGTCGTGACGTACGCGGCCCTGGCGCTGGGCCTGGCCTCGGGTGCGAAGCTTGCGCAGGCCCTGGTCGGCCACCGGGATTGATACGCCAACGCGTCCGGTGTGGACGCGTTGGCAGAGGGGCCGACCTTCCTGGCCGGTTGATGGATGTCCCCGAACACCATGGCTGGCTCTTGGCCTTTCTACCGTCCCATCTGATCGGCATCGACCCGAAAGCGTGTCGTGCGGCCCGCCAGCCGTTCGGGCTCAGAGCTTCTGCGCGTTCATGAGGACGGCCATGTTCTGTGCGCGCAGCCTGGCCAGTTCGTCCTGGCGCGACTTCAGCGCAGCGGCGAGGTCAGGCTCCAGCCCCGCGTAGGGATCGGACTGCATCTTCTGCGCCTGCGCGGCATCGCCCATCTTGGCCATCATGGCGTTCATGTCCGACGTGCCCAGCACGTGGTCCACGGTGTCCTTGATGAAGTTGTAGCGCGCCCGGTCCACGCCCGCCGCCTGCGCGCCGGCTTCGGTGACCTCGACGCTCGTGAGCTCCGCCAGCGCCGTGATTTCCGCGGTCTGGTCATTGGCCGCCTTGGCCTTGGCTGCCTTGTCACTGGCCGCCTGGCGCATCTCGATCTCCTTCTGCATGCCCTTCGCATAGGCATCCAGGTCGCTCGCCTGCAGCGGGCGTGCCGGATTGGCCGCAGGCTCCGGTGCCGTCGGAGCGGCTGGCGCTTGCGGCGGCGGCGGGGCTTCCGTCGCGGCCTGGGAGGCGCCGGCATCCGCCTGATCGTCGGGCGTGTTGCCATGACCGC
This sequence comes from Frateuria sp. GZRR33, assembly GCF_051900425.1. Classification (NCBI taxonomy): domain Bacteria; kingdom Pseudomonadati; phylum Pseudomonadota; class Gammaproteobacteria; order Lysobacterales; family Rhodanobacteraceae; genus Frateuria; species Frateuria sp. GZRR33. The sequence goes on along the minus strand of NZ_JBHZGK010000019.1, from coordinate 15,632 downwards.
AGGCGCCCAGCGTGAGCGCAAGCAAGAGAACGGTGCAGTGACGGGCCAAGCGCATGGTCGACTCCCTGGTTGGTGTGGTCATGGGTCGCAGCAGTCTATCCAAAAGCGGCGTGCGGTCAGTCCGCCCGCAGCCGTCGGTGCCGCAGGCATGCAGGGCGCGGGTCGCTCCGGTTCCTGAAGGCGTCGAAGCATGGCAGGTGCGCCAGCCGACGGGCGGTCACGTCCGCAATGGCCTTGCCATCCAGCACCCGCACCTGCGCGAGCTGTCTTTCTGGTCCGATCGGCCTCTACGGTCCACGGGCGAGCGAGGCTGGCATCCCCTTGTCTGGTTGTCCTCCTGCGCGTGTGTGACGCGGTCCCATCCGCCCGGAGGGAGCTGCGGGGCGACCCGGCACTTTCTGCCAACGTGGTCATGAAATCGTCGGTTCGGCTTCCTGCCGAGCTTGCTCAGGGTTGTGACGATCACGCATTTTTGTCGTGAGCTTCGCGTGACGAAGTCTTTTCCCGACAAAGACCCGAGACGGCCACAAAATGAATATTTCCCTTAACAAACAGAATCTTGCGGAGGTTTCTCGTACCTCCGTCACCGCGAAGCGCGTCGTGAAGAAGCCGTTGATGCTGGCGTTCGCCGCGCTGGCGCTCTCCGCCGTCGCCGCGCCGTCGTTCGCCGCCGATTGGTGGACCGCCATGCCCAAGCCGGTGATCGGCCAGACCGCCACCGTCGACGTGCGCACCAAGGGCGCCCTCGGCAACGGCGTGCATGACGACACCGCCGCCATCCAGGCCGCGATCAACGCGCTGCCGACCACCGGCGGCACGGTCACCATCCCGGCCGGCCATTACATGATCAACGCCACTAAGCCGATCAAGCTGCGCTCGCACACCAGCGTGGTGATGGATCCGGCCGCGACGCTCGAAGTGATCCCGACCAGCGCCAGCCGCTACATGGTGTTCCAGGTCTACAACGTGACCGACGTGAGCATCTCCGGCGGCAACCTGCTCGGCGACCGCACCAGGCACATCGGCACGACCGGCGAGTGGGGCTACGGCATCAACATCACCGCCGCGACCAACGTGCTCGTGCAGAAGGTCAACCTCGCCAATTTCTGGGGCGACGGGATGTGGATCGGCGCCAAGGACGTCAACAAGGTGCACGTGCGTTCCAATTACGTGACCGTCGATGGCGTCGTGTCGAGCAACAACCGTCGCCAGGGCCTGTCGATCGGCCCGTCGCAGCACGTCTACATCGTCAACAGCACCTTCCAGGGCACCAACGGCACGCTGCCGGAAGCCGGCATCGACATCGAGCCCATGACCGAGGGCCAGACCAACGCGATCCGCCTGGAGAACAACACCTTCGCCAACAACCACGGCAACGGCATCGAGCTGCACACCAACATTTCCGACATCGCGATCGTCGGCAACACGCTGAAAGGCAACTATGGCTTCGGCGCGATGGGCATCGGCGCCGGCTACGTGACGTTCACCGGCAACACCGCGACCCAGAACGGTCTGGCGGGCGTGCGCCCGAGCGGCAAGTCGCACGACTGGCTGATCACCGGCAACACGCTCAAGTACAACAGCACCCGCTACATGTCTGCGACCAAGGAAGGCGGCTCGCTGAGCCGCGACATCCAGTTCAGCAAGGGCTGCTACAACATCTCCGTGTACAGCAACCTCTACTCGAACTCGAAGTACAACACCTACACCCGCTAAGCGTCACCGACTTCGGTCCTCCCCGGGCAGCCCAAGGGCTGCCCTTTTTTTGCCCGCCTGGAACCTTCCGGCTCATGGCTCGGCCTGGGCCGCCGCCTCCGTCCCCGTCGCTTTCCCGTGCGGCAACCTCACGGTGAACGTCGTCCCCTCTGCCGCCGAAGAGCGTGCCGTGATGGATCCGCCGTGGGCCTTGGCCACCTCGCGCGCGATGAAGAGCCCGAGGCCCAGGCTCGTGCCCGAACGCGTGACGCCATCCTCGCCGGTCAACTGCACGAGCGGCCGGAAGATCGACTCCAGCTTGTCGGGCGGAATCGGCTCGCCCTGGTTGGTGATGTCGACCACCAGCGCATCCGGTCCGATCCAGGCCTGCACGGTCACCGCCGCGCCTTCGCGGCTGTGCCGGCCTGCATTCACCAGCAGGTTGAGGAACATCTGGTAGAGGCGGGTCGGGTCGTACCGACCGACCAGCCCTGGCGCCGACTGCAACTGGTAGTGATTGCCCGGGTAGGTGGCCGTGGCGTCGGCGATGGCGGACTCCAGCACCTTGCGCACGTCGCATGCGGTGGGTGCCATCGGCAGCCCCTCGTCCAGTTGCGTGCGGGTATAGCCGATGAGGTCCTCGACGATATGCCCCATGACCGAGGCGCCACGGGCCAGGTTGGCGCCGATCTGTGCCACCTTGTCGGGCGGCACCCTGCCCTGCGCGAGCAGGTCGCCCGCCAGCAGGATGCCCGTCAACGGCGAGCGCAGATCATGGCCCAGTACCGCCAGGAACAGATCGCGCGTCTGGTGGGTTCGCTTGGCGTAGCTGATGATCGACTCGGCCAGCGCCTGGTCGATGCCTTCGTTGAAACGCATCAGGTCGCGCACCGTCTGCGGATCGTCGCGCGGCACGTGCGGCAGCCACAACCGCAGGACCGTGGCGCGCAGGGCGCGGAACTCGGCGCTCAATTGCAGCAACGTGAAGTTCCTGGCCTGGCGCTGGCTGCCGTGTTCCGAAGCGGCGGAGTCGCCTGCGCCGGCATGCGTCCCCTGCCCCTCGGACTTCAGGCGCTGCTCTTCGGGAGTCTGGCTTTCCCGCATGTCCCGCGCGATATCGGAGAGCATGCTTTGCGCATGGTCGCGCAGGACACTCTCGGGCAGATCGCTTCCCGCCGGCGCCACCTTCCGGGCGAATGCATCCCACTCCCGGAGGATCTGGTCCATGTGGGCAAAGATGAAGTCGGACAGCTTCAAGGATGAGCTCCACGATCGGAGATATCCGGAAAGCATGCCCACGGGGATGTCCACGCGATGCCACGAGGGCGTATCCGCTTGCCCTGCGCGGTTGCAGTCGCGCGGGTGTCGGGGATCGCGCCGCCACGCCCGTGGTCACGACGTCACATCCCGCGCCGGGAAAGGGACGGAGGCAGGGGGCAGGATCGGAGCCGCCTTGGAAAAGCTGAAGCGCGGTGGCCTCGGGGTCAGGCGTCAGCCGGCGCCGCCACCTGCGGGATTGTCCGCACAGGCCGCGTGCCCGCACTCGCAGAACGGCCCCTCGGCCCGATCGGTGCTGGCGGCCTCGCGGCAGAAATCACTGCAGTACTGCTCGCCGCTGCGAACGGTGCAATCGCAGGCGGCGTGACCGCAGCGGGTTTCATTCTCGGACATGGTCGTGTCTCCATCAGGGCGGCTGCAGGGCCGCGGGGAAAGGCGGTGCGCACGCCTCCATGCCAGGTACGGCATGGGCGGAAGCAGCGGTTCCACAGCGTGCGGCATGCCCGGTGAAGGGCAGGCCCAGGAAGCGCACAGCGCACATGACAGCAAGCCAGCGTGCGGCAGCCAGGCGGATGGACATCTGCGGGCGACGACCTCGGCCGCATGGGCCTGCGACCCGTACGGGATGCCCGTGCGACACATGGCCGGGCCTCCGAGCAGGCAGCGGCGTCACGCGACAATGGCAACCTGACACTAAGATGTCTGCCGCTCCTTCGACTCAAGGAAACGTGCAGATGATGAAGCTGGCAACCGGGGTCTTTCTTGCGGCGCTGCTGACAAGCGCTGTTCATGCGCAAACCAACGCGGGGGAACAGAAAGCCGATCCCGGCCTGCCCTTCACCATCACCAAGGTGGCGAGCTTCGACCTGCCCTGGCGCATCGCCTTCCTGCCCGATGGCCGCATGCTGGTGACCGAGAAGGTCGGCCGCGTCGACCTGGTTACCCCGCAGGGCGCCAAGACCAGGCTCGGGGGCGTCCCGCCCGCCTATGTGGAAGGCCAGAACGGCATGCTGGGCGTGTTCCTCTCGCCCCACTACGCCACTGACCACAACGTCTACCTCACCTACGTCGCCCCAGGCGACTACGGCGGTGGCCTGACACTGGGCCGCGGGCGGCTGGTGCTCGATGGCAAGCAACCCCGGCTCGACGACTTCAAGGTGCTCTGGCGCCAGATGCCCACCGGCAAGGGCGGCCAGGCCGGCGCGCAGATCGCCTTCTCGCCGGACGGAAAGTATCTCTTCCTCACGGTGGGTGACCGCCAGCGCTTCACGCCCGCGCAGGATCCCGACCAGCCGGTCGGCAAGATCCTGCGGTTGACGCTGGACGGCAAACCCGCGCCCGGCAACCCCTGGGCCGGCAAGGTGGGCGCACGCACCATCCCGCTGATCGACCCGGCCGAAGACACCGAGAAGGCCAAGACCGCGCCGGTGGTCAGCACCTATACGTTCCCGGGCCCCAACCTGACACCGGCCGAAACCTGGGCCACCGGCTTCCGCACGCCCTATGGCCTCGCCTTCGGTCCCGACGGCCGGCTGTGGGAACTCGAGCATGGCCCGCGCGGCGGCGACGAACTCAACCTGGTCAAACGCGGCAAGAACTATGGCTGGCCGCTGGTCTCCTACGGCGTCAACTACAACGGCGTTCCGATCCCCAAGCCCGACACACGGCCGGACCTGGTCAAGCCGGTGATCTACTGGGTGCCGGTGATCGCGCCGGGCAACCTGATGTTCTACAAGGGCAAGGCCTTCCCGGCCTGGAACGGCAGCGCCCTGATCAGCGGCCTTGCCAGCGAGGCCATCATCCGCGTCACGTTCGACGGCAAGGGCGGAGCGACCGCCGTCAACCGCTGGGACGTGGGCAAGCGCGCCCGCGATATCGAGGAAGCACCCGACGGCACGCTCTGGATGCTCGAAGACGCGGCACCCGGCGGCCTGTATCACCTCACCCCGAAATGAACCGCCAATTCGGGTAGCCTTCCGACCCGCCCCTAACTCAAGCGAAACCGACAGCCATGGCCGAGCGCGCGTTCGACAACTACCTTGCCCGCTCCGGCGCCACCCTGGAAGGCTCGCGCTACTCCGCCTGGCTTGCCATCACGCCGCGCGGCCACGGTTTTCCGGCGTACTACGCCATTTGCGAAAACCGCAGCTTCCGCGACAAGGACATTGCGGAAGCCGCCGCCGCGAAGGCGCTGGCCGACATGACGGGACTGGAGGAGGACGGCACGCCGATCTTCCCCGAGGACTACACCGGCTTCGACGACTGAGCGTGGTGGTGGACGACGTCCACCCCACGGCCTGCCGCACACGTTGTGCCGCCCAGGCTGTTAGGGGCCGTGTGCCATCGGCCCCCTTTCCGGCTAACCGCCTGGCAGGATGAGGAACAAACCCATCCAGCTTGCGACGTACACCGCCGTGGCAATGCCTAGGATCTTCAGGCAGCTTTTTCTCAGGGTAATCAGGAAGACAGCCCAAGCGATCGCCGCGACCGCCAGCGGCAGGGCCTGGGTCGCGCCCAGGTAGACGAGGTAGTAAGGGGGTACGCCATAGGGTGTCCCGGCGAAGGCCGTCGCCAGCATGGCGCTGACCACGATCGGAAAGGCCGCAAAAAGGCCACCGACCACCACCAGCAAGCGCACGAACCAGCCGATCGGATGCGGCGGCGTGGCGAAGACTCCGTTCGGCGGCGTCTGTGAACCGCGCGCCGGTTCGGTGCGCTCCCGATCAGACCCTGGCAGTGGGTTCATCCAATCCTCACTGCGGTCAACTGGCCGCGCCTAGGGTGCCACCACAGGCAAACGGTGAGCGCCACCTGCACTGGCAGCAATCCTCGAACGCAAATCAACGTCCGACCGCGCTGCCGGAGGCGCCGCCGTCCCCGCCGGTTGTGCCGTTCAGGCCGAAGCTCACCGGCAATTCGATGGACGTGGCCACCGGCTTGCCGCCCACCCACTCCGGCCTGGCCTGCATCGTCTGCATCGCCTTGCGGGCAGCCTCGGCGAAAAGGCGCGCCGCGCGCGGGGTGTTGACCACGTCGTGCTGGGAAAGCTCGGCCTTTTTCAGCTCGATGTCGGTCACGCTCCCGTCCGGCTGCACGGTGGCGGACATGATGACCGTTCCCTCGGCGCGGGCACGCATCATTTCCGGCGGAAACACCGGGTTCCAGGTGAACCTCAGGCTCGGCCCGTTCGACAAGACATCGATGCGCATTCCGTAGTGCTCGTTGTCCTGCGGCACGAGCACCAAACGCACCCTGGCGTAAGTCCGGGCCGTCACCGGCGCGCCATCGCGGACGGGCGCCTTGAAAGTCCAACCGTTCGCCGCTTTTTCCAGTGGCGCCACGAACGGCGGAGGCACGCCATCGGGCAGCGTGACGTGCTCGACATGCCCCTGCGTGTCGATATCCAGTGCGAGGTCGTACCGGAAGCGGCGCTCGGCCAGTTGCGCGCAGGCAATTCCCATACTCCCAAGCAACAACAAAAGTGTCATTACTCGCTTCATGGCAGCGCACCGGCAGCGTAGAGGTTGGCAGTTGCCTGTCCGTGTGCAGGCCAGACTCCCGCGGACAATAAGACCAAAGGCCATCGGGCGGACATCGCCCGCCTCGCGTGTGGGAAGAAGGCCAGCATCGGGATCATCGCATGCAGCCTGGCCGGCTCCCGCTCCCGTTGGCGCATCAGGCCGCGGGCGCGATATAGAGCCCTACAGAAAGCAAAAAGACACCGCCGAGCACCACCGCCAGGCTGCGCCTGGCCACGGACCAGTGCACCGCGACGAAAACCGGGTACGTGACGATCCACGCCGCCACCATGCAGGAGAGCCAGAGGATCGAACGACGCTTGGCCAGCACGACGGACCAGACAAACCCGAACAGCCAGACCAGGCTTCCGAGCAGACACATGAGCGAGCCGGCGATGCTTGCCGCCGATGGCAGCGCCATGCGCCCGGCCTTCCTGTCCAGCCGGAAGGCGACAGGCACCAGGACACGCTGCGCCACCGGCTCGCCCTGCCGCGTGGCTGGCCGAAACGCCCAATGGGAAACGCTTCGGAGCGCCGCTTCGTCCAGGCGTGCATGCCCGCTGGACTCGTGGATGCGCGCATCGCGCACCCGTCCGCTCGCGTCCACCTCCAGTGCCACCATGACCGTGCCTTCCTCCCGGCCGACACCGCGGAAGCAGGGTACTGGACTGGCGCCTCGGCGACCGAGGGGATGCTCGAGCCCCCGGCCGTTTGCGCCCACAGTTGAGGACTCAGCAGCCATAGAGCGACTAACGCCAATGCGCGGACCATCATGATTCCCCGGGACATACGGGTCCCAGTGAAGCAAAGCAACGGACGAATGCAAAGGGCTTTGACTCCGCGTCCATGGGACCGATGAACCGGCTTCTTTCGCGAGCGGTCTCACTTGCTGCGCGCGAGTCATTCTCGGATTCGATTGAACTGGTTTCATTATCGGATTCAATTTCCATTGAGTCCGAACTCCCGAGTCAGCAACTTCTGTTTCCACAGGCTCTCCTGGGCGAGGACTTCCTTCTCCGTCGCATTGCTCGCGGCCACCTCCAGCACGCTGACCTCATAGTCGTGCCCCGCGACCTGCTTCAGATCCCGGTTTCCGCCGTGCCCGTTGGCCTGGTACGAACGCCACCGCTGAAGGAACCCTTCGTTCCCGAGCGCGCTGCCGACATACAGCTTGCCTTCCTGACGCGAAACCAGGAGGTAAACGCCAAACGCGTGGGCCAGATGGGGGATCCACGGACGGGGCAGATCGTCCAGTCTCCGGACCGACCAGTGGAAGCGTGGGAAGCCAGGCCAGGGAAGTTCGTGCCGCTGCTGGCGGACCTCCAGAAGGGGCTTGGCCTGGTTCGCCGCCCGATGGACCCAGTTCCTGAACCCCGAGCCCCAGTCGACGATCACACGCCCCTCGTAGGATGCAAAGGATTCAACCTTCTCCATCGAGTAAAGGTGCGAGCCCAGCACCAGCCTGCCACTCACCGGGCACGTGCGGTCGGGATCAGTGACCACGTCCTGGCCAGTGACGAAGTAGAGCCCCACGAAGAGGGTTTCGCCCGTCAGTGGCACCACGACGCACGCGGCGACGTAATCGCCGGGCTTCCACACCACGTTCTTCTGGACACTCTGGTAGCGCTCGAAGGAGCCGTCGCCGCGCTGCCACAACGTGTAAGGCTCCACTTTTGCTGTGGAACGCTGGTCCTTGTGGCGCGCCAGTCGTGTGCGCTCCAGCGGAATCCGCGCCGCTTCGAGCAGGTGGTTGAAGGTCAGCAAGACGATGGTTTCCCGGCATTTCCCCGGAGCCATCGTAAGCCCTCATGGGATCTGAGGCTCAGGCCGCGGCGATGCGGGCGATCAGGCCCATGCCGGGAAAGACCCTGCCGGAGGCGTTGCGCGGGAGCGGTTTCGGTGCACGCGCCCACGTTTTCGGATCGGAAACCCCGCGCCACGGGTTCGCGGCCAGCCACTCCTCCACCGCTGCCTCGACTTCGGTGTCGTCCCTGGCAGCGGCCAGGTGTGGCTCCACGGCTACCAGGTGGCAACCGATCGCCCCCTTGGGAGGCGGGGCCGTGAGCCCCAACACGCGCCACGCATCGGCAATCATGTCTGACGATGCGGACGGCTCGCTGAGCGGCACCACGACCCCGACGACGCGCACGACCATTGCGAGGTGCGGGTCGGCAAGGATCTCCAGGTCCCAGCCGTCCGGGTCTTCGGCGTCGAAGGTGTTTCGGGCGGACCAGCCCAGAGCCTGCGCCGCCCGCGCGATCGCGTCGATCCGCGCATCCGGATCGAGCCACCACGGAACGGTCGTGGATGGGGTCGGGGAGGCATGCGCGTGCAGCGCCCAGGACCCGAGCAATGACGACAAGATGGAGGTCATCCGACCATGCCTCGCCAATGGAGGGGTGAGTGTAAGCGGAGTCCACGCAACGGCAGCAACCAACGAAGGCGCTGTCGCCTCCGCACGAGACCTCCCCCGCCCCCCCCCGGCCGGGATTCGTCAGGACGACCGGGCAAGGGGCAAACGTTCCTTCGGTTCCAGTTGCACCTCGATGCCCGCATGGTGGAACCTCAACCGGCCCCAGGCAGCGTGATCCCCATGGCATCCCAACTTCCCGCGCCCGACCAATTGCTCGACCTGATGCCCGATGCGCTCTGCGTGGTCGACACCGACGGAAAGGTCCTGTTCGTCAGTGCAGGCTTCGGGCGGATGCTCGGTTACAGCGCCGACGAGGTGGTCGGGCAGCCGATCTTCCGGCTGGTCCATCCCGACGACCGGGAGGCAACGATGCACCAGGCACAGGCGGTGATGAGCGGCGCGATCCAGCGGCATTACCGCAATCGCTACGCCCACAAGGACGGGCACGCCGTCGACATCCAGTGGTCGGCCTGCTGGCTGCCGGACTACGGTGTGCGCATCGGCGTGGCGCACGAAGTCACCGAGCTGCGCATGGCCGAGCGGGAGCTCGAACACCGCGCCTCCCACGATCCGCTGACCGGCCTGCCCAACCGCCATCGCCTGCAACACGAGCTGGAGTACGCCCTCACCCACGCCACGCGGACCGGAAACGGCCTGGCGGTGCTCTATCTGGACCTTGACGGGTTCAAGCACATCAACGACCAGCACGGGCACAAGGTCGGAGATCGCCTGCTCTGCGAGGTCGCGCAGCGCCTCCACGCGGGGTTGCGCCAAGGCGACCTGATGGCCCGCGTCGGCGGCGATGAATTCGTCGCGCTGCTGCCCGGCTGTGACGACGTGCGTGCCGCGCTGACCGTGGCCGAAGGCCTGCGCGCCAGCCTGAGGTTGCCCTGCCACCTGCCCGAGGGCGTGTTCCACCTCGACGCCAGCATCGGCGTCGCCTGTTTCCCGGACAACGGCAACGACCCGGACACGCTTCTGGCCTGGGCCGACCGCGCGATGTATGCGGCCAAGCGCGAGCGCCGGCGCACGGGGGAAAACGACCTGGCCCGGGATCAGGCGTAGCTGCGCGCCACGCGAGCTCGGCCGGGAAGCATCGTCAGACCCGGCCCAGCCGCGCCCGGGAACCAGCGGCGCCACGCCAGCTCGCCTTGTTGGGCTCTCCCGGGACGCGTGCCGCGACCGGCAGTTCCAGACCGGCCAGAGTCACGCGAAGCTGCGCTTTGCCGCCTGTTTCACTCGGCCCTTTGCCGTGACCGGACGACTCCGGGAGCGGTGGACCGGCGGACTTCGGCGAAGCTGCAGCGCGGTCAATGCGACGGCTGGGTCATCCGCTCCGGGCCCGGTTTGCCGGGCATGTGCCGCGCAAAAAAAGCCGCCATGGCGTTGTCCGCCTCCAGCGACGATATGGCGGCCACGTGGCCCTTGCCCGCTACCGGCACGAACGTCTTGTCGGTCGAGCCGGCGGCGGCGAAGTCCGCGCGCCCCTCGGCAATCGGGATCACCTCGTCTTCGGTGCCGTGCACCACCAGCAGCGGCCCGTGGAAGCGCTGCAGCTCCCGGGCGTTGCGGATGCCGTCCTTCACGGTCGCTGCGACCTCTACCGGCCTGTGCACCGCCCGCTCGACGTTGACGGCCAGCGCATCGACCGAGGCGAGTGGATCGAGCAGCACCAGCCCCGCGACTGAGGGCCGGCTGGCCGCGACATGGCTGGCGAACACCGACCCCAGGGACCAACCCACGACGTACACCGGTCGCCCTGCCGCCTTCTTCTCCGCCAGGTCGTAAATGGCCAGCGCATCCGCGCGTGCCTTCGCCAGCGAGATGGTGCCATCGCTGAAGCCGGTGCCGCGGTAATCGAAGGTGAGCAGGTTGAAGCCGAGCTGGGCGTGGAAAAGCCCGTCGAGGGCCTGCGTCCAGGCGTCGCCGATGGTCTCGTTGTTGCCGTGGAAGGTGACCACGAGCGGCGCGCCGGCCACTGGCGCGGGGTAGAACCAGCCGCGCAGCGCCACGCCATCGGACATCCTCAGCACGACCGACTCGCGCGAATCGTCGCTCGCCAGATCGGCCCACACGCGCGGCGGCAGGCGTTTGGCCGGATGGAAGAGGCGGGCGTCGTCAAACCGCAGCGTGCCGGATGCCGGCGCCTGCGCGGCCCGCACCGGGCCCAGGCCCAGAAGCAGGCAGCCGAGAGCAACGACAACGCGCACGCCCAGTTGCCTGCGCACCGCACCCCGATCTTCGCCACGGCGAAGAGCCGCACTTTTCATTGCAGACATGCTTTTCCCCCTCCGGAAACGCGGCCTGGATATCGACGCGCACCGTACCAACAAAGGCATCCGCGAATCCGTCCGCCTGCCCTGTTCCTTCCCGTGGCCCCTTCGTCCTGGTCACCGCCCATGCACACCCCCCGTTCGGCGGTGCCTTCGAGATACACGGTACTGCTGCGCGTTCCACTCCGCCGGCACGTATCGCGAAAAAAGCGCCAGCCCCACATTTTTCCCCGGCAGCAAGCCACTCTACCGCTTGAAGGTGACCCTGGCGGAACCAGGACAGCGCCGACTTTTTGAAAGCCACCTGTCCCCGGTTTCGCTGACCGGTCATACTTGCCGATTACCCGCACGCTAGCCTCGACGCATGAAGACCCCCACCGGTTTGCAGGAGCTGATCGACGACGGCGTGATCGACGCGGTCCTGCGCCCGCTCAAGAGCGGCAAGGAGGCGTCCGTCTACGTCGTGCGCTCCGGCGGCCATGTGCGCTGCGCGAAGGTCTACAAGGACATGGCCCAGCGCAGCTTCCAGCAGCGCGTGCAGTACCAGGAGGGCCGCAAGGTGCGTGGCAGCCGGCAGGCACGCGCGATCGGCAAGGCCACCAAGTTCGGCCGCAAGGAGGCCGAAGCGGCGTGGAAGAACGCCGAAGTGGACGCGCTCTACCTGCTGGCCGGTGCCGGCGTACGCGTGCCGCAGCCCTACGGCTACTTCAACGGCGTGCTCGTGATGGACCTGGTCACCGACGAGAACGGCGAGTCGGCCCCGCGCCTGGGTGAAGTGGAGCTGTCGCCCGAGACCGCCCGCGAGTACCACCGCGTCCTCATCCGGCAGGTCGTGCGCATGCTCTGCGTCGGCCTGATCCACGGCGACCTCTCGCCATACAACGTGCTGGTGGCGCCGGACGGACCGGTGATCATCGACCTGCCGCAGGTGGTCAGCGCATCGGGCAATAACGCCGCGCGCACCATGCTGCGCCGGGACGTCGGCAACCTGACCATCTGCCTCTCGCGCTTCGCGCCGGAACTGCTCGATACCTGGTACGCCGAGGAAATGTGGGCGCTGTTCGAACAGGGCGAACTGCACCCGGACAGCGAGCTGACCGGCCACTTCGAGTTCGACGAGAGCCAGGTCGACGTGGACAGCGTGATGCAGTCCATCATCGACGCCCGCGAGGAAGCGATCATCCGCCAGCAAGGGCGCGAAGCGGCGGAACACGGCGACTGATGCCGGCGCCCCTTTCTCCTCCCCCCTTTGGCCCGCGGTCAGGCGCCGCTTCAGGTAACCGCCACGTGGCTAGTTCAAGCTTCGAGGCCTGCCTGCCTCGCTGAGCCGCTGGACGCTTGGTGGGCCAGACCCCATTCCATCTGCTCGCAGCTGCTGCGCCACGTGGGCAAGAAAGCAATCACGAAATCATCAGTGCCGGTTGCCCCGACGCCCGCTAACCTGTCCCCTCCCCGACCGTGAAGGCCTAATGCGCATGAGTACACGCTGCGGGAACGCCTGCGCCGAGGACGATGCCACGCAGGCGGCAGCATCGCTGAACCGGCAGTGCGGCTGTTCCGTGGTCGCGCCGGCGGCGTTGCACGCACGCATCGCGCACACCCTTGAGGACACCGCCGGGCTCGACCCGACCGTGCACGCGCACCTGTTCGCAGCCCAGGCGCTGTTCGTCGACCGCGCCTCACTGGCGACCATGGAGCACATCACCCGTGCACTGTTCGCGGTCAGCCGCGTGCCGGCCTACGCCGAGCGCGTGCTCGCCCGGGCACCGGCCATCGCCCGGCACGATCCGCACTCGCCCGGCGGCGTGATCGGCCTGGACTTCCACCTGACCGAGCGCGGCCCGCGGCTGATCGAGATCAACACCAACCCCGGCGGCCTGCTGCTGAACGCCCTCGCGCTGGACGCAGTGGAGTCCTGCGTGCCCCACGCCTGGACTTCCCTGGACCCACACGGACGCCGTCGTGGAAGCCGGCACGCAGGCTTGGCTGGACGAAGCCAGGGCGCAGATCGGGCGCGCCCCTGCGCGCATGGCCATCGTCGACGACGATCCGCCGGCGCAGTTCCTTTACCCGGAGTTCCGCCTGTACCGGCGGGCGTTCGAGCAACGCGGCGTGCCGTGCGCGATTCGTGCGCCGACCGCGCTGTCCTGGGACGGGCACGCCCTGCGCGACACCGACGGCGTGGTGGACTTCGTCTACAACCGCCTGACCGATTTCGCGCTGGACAATCCCGCCTCCGCCGCACTCGCGGCGGCGTATCGCCAGGGCGCCGTGGCGCTCTCGCCCCATCCGCGCGCGCACGCCCTGCTGGCCGACAAGCGCAACCTGACCGTGCTCGGCGACCGCGACACCCTGCTCTCGCTGGGCCTGGGTGCGGGCGACGCCACTGTCCTGGCCGGCGGCATCCCGCCCACCGTCACGGTAACGGCGGACAACCGCGAGCAACTGTGGGCCGACCGCGCCAGCTACTTCTTCAAGCCGGCCAACGGCTTCGGCAGCCGCGGCTCGTACCGCGGCGACAAGCTTACCCGCCGCGTGTGGGACGCCATCGCGGGCGCGGACTACGTCGCCCAGGTCTTCGAGCCCCCCGCCGTACGCATCAGCGCTTCCGGCGTGCCGCTCAAGACCGACGTGCGCTGCTACGCCACCGAACGCGGCGTGATCCTCTTTGCCGCGCGCCTCTACCAGGGACAGACCACCAACATGCGCACGCCGCAGGGTGGCTTTGCGGCGGTGCTGACGACGCGGGCCGAGCCAGCGGGCGCCGACGGCGATCAGGACTGAGGCCATCCGGCAGCGTCAAGAAGGCCTCAGGTCCATTTGCCGGGGCGGGAAATAACATCCTTCCTGGCCAGATACGACGTCAGGAGCGCACTCTTACCCCGGTCTGGTTCTTAGGCGCCCGCCGTCCTTCAGTGCACGGTGACGACGATCGGCGCACCCCTGGTGATGATCATGGTGTGCTCGTACTGCGCGGACAGGTTTCCCTTTGCCCCTTCGAGCGTCCAGCCATCCGCGGCTTCGGCGACGACGCGGCTCCTGGTCGAGAGGAACGGCTCGATGGTGATGACCATGCCCTCGTGCAGGAGGCGGCGATCGGACGGATCGAAGTAACCGGGGATGTGCTCCGGCGCTTCGTGCAGCGCACGGCCGACGCCGTGGCTCGACAGGTTCTCGATCACCCTGAACCCGTAGGTCTTCGCTGTCCGCTCGATGGCGGCGCCGATCCCGCTGATCGGCCGGCCGGCCCGGGCCACCTTCATCGCTTCGCCCAGCGCGAGCCGGGCGGCGTGGCACAGACGGGTTTTCTGCGCGGTCGCCGGCGGCACCACGACGGTGCCGCCGGTGTCGGCGAAGTAGCCATCGAGCTCGGCGGAGACGTCCACGTTCAGCACATCCCCAGCCCGGATCACGCGGTCGCCGGGAACGCCGTGTGCCGCCTGCTCGTTGACACTGATGCAGGTTGCCCCCGGAAAGTCGTAGGTCAGCCGGGGCGCCGATCGCGCGCCGTGGCCAGCCAGCAGTCGCTCACCGAGCCGATCCAACTCGCCGGTGGTCATCCCGGGCCGGGCGGCATCGAGCATGCTCTGCAGCGTCAGCGACACAACCCGGCCAACCCGCTTGAGGGCGTCGACGTCTTCTTGCGATTCGATGGTCATGCAGGGTCTCCAAACGAGAAGGCTCGTGAGTATGCCTTGAACCCCGATGGCCAATCCGAGAGCGCCTCGCGCAGGCCCGGTTTCGATCTTTGCGGAGGGCTCACGAGCGGGTCAGCAACCAGACGATTCCGTGATACTCCGCGGCGATGCAGCAGAGCGATCCCAACGCGAACAGCAACAACCTCAAGACCGCATACAACGCATCCACCTCTCTATCCGGTGGTGCCCGCCACCCGAACCTGTAACCGTACATCTCGAGGCTGTAATTCACGATGCCGATACTCAACACGCAGTTGAGGAAGTCACGCCAACCTTTGAAGAAGACGCGCCCCAGAAAGATATACGTAGGGATATTGGCCGCGATGAGCACCAGAACGAGCAACAGCGGAAACTGGAAATCCGTGGCTTTCACGTGCATATGCATCCCTTACCTGATTTAAAGAACAGAACTTACGGGTAGCGCATAACCTTAAAAGTTGCCAGAAAGCGGGCCACTCGGCCAACCACAGTGTTGCTTTATCCGCACAATGCCAATCAATTTCGGGTCAGGGTGGACTTTAAAAGTGGACTCTGGCCCTGTTTTCCCTTCGCGACGTCCCCCCGCCTTTGAGTAGCACACCGGTTTGGAGTCCAATCCCCCATCCGAAGGAGATTGGACGTGAAGAAACTCTTTTCCGAAGAGCAGATCATCGGCTTCCTGCGTGAGGCGGAAGCCGGCATGGCGGTGAAGGACCTATGCCGCAAACACGGCTTCAGCGAAGCCTCCTACTACCTGTGGCGCAGCAAGTTCGGCGGC